>NZ_JACJEC010000050.1:0-401 GCF_014163875.1 Pseudoalteromonas sp. SR43-3
TCCACCGTGTACGCTTAGTCACTTAACCATACAACCCAAACGGGTCTTTGTTTTGTGACAGTTTAACTTCGCCAGAAGTTAATATTGAATACTAAAGTAGATACCAATCAATCAACGTAAAACGTTAATTAAATGGCACTGAATGGTACTGCTACCATTCTTTTTTACTTTTGAAAACTCTTGATAAATACAAAGTATCTATCAGAATTTTATTATCAGCTTTTCCAAATTTTTAAAGAGCATATTAATTAGTTATCCCGAAGGACAAGCACTAATTAACAATCATCTGTGTGGACACTACGAACAAATAAGTTCTAAATCGTATAAGGAGGTGATCCAGCCCCAGGTTCCCCTAGGGCTACCTTGTTACGACTTCACCCCAGTCATGAATCACTCCGTGG
>NZ_JACJEC010000051.1:0-350 GCF_014163875.1 Pseudoalteromonas sp. SR43-3
TGAAGCCTGGTAATGTCCTACTTTCACATAGCAAATGCTACACTATCATCGGCGCTGTTTCGTTTCACTACTGAGTTCGGCATGGAGTCAGGTGGGTCCAAAACGCTATTGTCACCAAGCAAATTAGGTGCAAAGAATCAATGACAAGCACGTAGTGCTACCATTTTCTTTGCGCAAGGTGCCTCAACTTTAACGCTACGCGCTAAGAGTCACCTCTTGAATTTTGAAAATATCTGATAATATTTTTTAAGTCTTTTCAGTAATATCTACTTTAGTCATATTAACTTCTGTCAAACTGTCGCATAAAACGCGTTTGGCGTTGTATGGTTAAGCCTCACGGGTAATTAGTA
>NZ_JACJEC010000052.1:0-245 GCF_014163875.1 Pseudoalteromonas sp. SR43-3
CATAATTTTTGCCTTGTTATTAAGCTATTTACTTGACGCTAAAAAAGATCACTAGTTTAAACAATTGCCATAACAGGAATATAATCATGAAATTTACACTTTTAAAAACCATCGCTCTTGGCTCACTATTAACATGTTCAGCTGCTGCAATGGCTGATCAAAGTGATTACAAATTAATGGTTATTGAAACTGCAACAGCGCCACAGCCACTTGAGCAATCATTTAATAGCTGCGCACTAAATGTT
>NZ_JACJEC010000053.1:0-240 GCF_014163875.1 Pseudoalteromonas sp. SR43-3
CTACTTAGGTAGCGAGGCAAACAAATTAGAGTCTCAATTGAAAACTGAGTGACCAACAGAAGTAACTTATTTATAAGTTGCTTCGGCACAGTCAATTCAATATCGAAAGATATTAAAAAATTCAGAATTCATTGAGCTGTCGAAAGACATAAAACTTTTTAATTGAAGAGTTTGATCATGGCTCAGATTGAACGCTGGCGGCAGGCCTAACACATGCAAGTCGAGCGGTAACAGAAAGTA